>NZ_CP104965.1:1722500-1725000 GCF_025452235.1 Devosia neptuniae | reverse complement strand
CTGGACATCAAGCCAAAGGCAAAGCCACTGCGCAAATGCGACAGCGGCTGCGCCTTTAAGCACATCCACCACAAGAACAACGAGCGCGGGCCACTTGCCCAAGGTTCGCGAAGCATTCGTTGCGCCCGTGGATTTGGAGCCATGTTCTCGAATATCAATTCTGCCAAACAACTTGCCTGCTAGATAGCCCGTAGAGATCGAGCCAAGGAGGTAGGCCACGATATCCCGATAGTCGCCAACCAAAATGTCATTGTCCCCACCTGCGCTTATTTGGTTGGTCAGTGTACCCTTCCGTCGGCAGAATTTTCCAGGGATGAAACTGATGCGCCGCGGCATCCTAAGGCAGTTCATGCACGAGGCGGAACCGGCGTCCCCTGATGAAACAGCATCAGCCAGGAGCCCCCGACCTGCTGCCAAATCGAGCTACGCAACGTGCTCCGTTCCGGATCATCGCCATGGGCATGATTGATGCTGCGATAGGTCACCAGCACGATATCCGGCGCGAGCGCTTGTGCGGCAAAATCGAGAATCACCGGCAAGGGTGAGGCCGCGGCCGGCGCTTTTTGGGCCAAAGCCTCGAGCACCGTAGCCTTGTCGTAGATTGTGCCGGAGCGACCAAACTCCCTGAAGTCTTCGGCCAAAAGCGCGCTGACCGCGTCGTGAGAACTCCGCACCTCAGGGCGATGCAGGACCTGTTCGAGGCGGCGGAAGAGATCGATATCGACACCGGACTCAGGCATTGGCCTCTCCCACAGCGAACACGCGACGAGCGCAGAATCAGGCCTGGTTCATCCTTTGTCGAGTGCGCCGAATCGCTGCTCGCTCTATGGCGCCAGGATGCGCGAGCACCAGGCGCTCACCTTCGGATCGTCATGGGCGAAACACCAATAGCTGGCAATCCAGCCTCTGGCGGCGGCGAAGTCGGCGGCAAGGCCCCGCTGCTCCAGCCAATCGAGGGCCAGGGCACGATCGCCTGGATTGGCGTCCGGCGACAGTTCCGCATCGAGATAGGCGACGGCCGACCAGCAATCGAGCCGGCGATCGGCAATCATTGAGGTCGCGCCGAAATCAATCACGGCGCTGACGCGGCCGGCATCGACCAGGACATTGCCGGGGAAGATATCGAAATGCACGAGCGAAGCAGAGGAACAGTCGGGCATGCCCTCGATGGTCTCGATCGGCAAGTGACTGAGCGGGCCGGGCAGCGCGCGGGTCATCTCCAGCCGCGCTTGCAGATAGTCCCGATAGCTGGCGCGCCGGATGGCCCGCTCCGAACCGAGGTCGCCGAAGAAATCTCTTTTGACCGCGATATCGCCGATCTGGCTGGCCACATCGAGATATCCGAGCAGCAGCTGCTGCCGCTCTTCGCCCTGAGCCACGGCCAAGGCTTGCGAAAAGGGGATGCCGGGCAGCAGGCGTTCGACGACCGCAACGCGGCCCTCGATCTCGGTGATTCGCTCGACTTCCGGCGTCGCAAAAGCGATTGCGCCGCGGCCGGCGGCGATTTCCGCCAGCAATTCGGCGCGAGCGATCTGCTGATCGGACGAAGCGCCAGGCCGCAACAGGCGCAAGACCTGCCGATCGCCCAGAGCATAAACCCTGGCTTCGCCGCCCTCTCCAAGCCGCGGCGCCTCGGGAGCGCCAAGCGCGCGGAGCACCGCCAGGTCTTCAGCCACCATCAATTCCCCGAATCTGTCGCCTGCGCATTCACCTCAGGCCAAGATGAAACCGCCTGTAGCTGTCAAAGTCCAGGACGGGCAGAAAACCCAGGCGCTCGAGCAGGGCTTCGCTCCTGGCATTGCCGCGCGTCACGCCGGCATAGATTTGGGTTGCGTGCAGCTCCGTTCCGGCATGGCCGATCAGCGCCCGTAACGCTGCGGTCGCATAGCCTTGACCCGTCGCGTTCTTCGCCAACCAATAACCCAAGCCATATTTGGGCGGATCTGCTGCAATCAGGTCGATTCGGCCGATAAGAGTTCCGCTCAGGACAATGCCAAAGCGCAGGTTGGCGGAATCGGCTGCAAGTTCGGCCTCGACCTGGTCGCGGGACATCGCCACTTGCTCGGCGTAATCGCCATGCGCGGTAAGATGGCCGCGGTTTTGCTGGAGAAGGTTATGGAGTTCGGCTGCCGCGCTTCTGGTGAGCGGGCTTAGGCTCAAGTCCGGGCGCTCGGTTTCCAGCATTCTCCCCCCCTGAACGCAAAAGCCCTCCACTGTTTCCAGTGGAGGGCTTTTGAATTCTTATCGGCGTTGTAATGAGAACCCTATGTTTTTTGCAGACCTTGCAGCGACCTACTCTCCCAAGCCTTGAGACTTAGTACCATTGGCGCAGAGGAATTTGACGGTCGAGTTCGGGATGGGATCGGGTCTTGGGCTCCTCGCAAGAACCACAAGGTCAGCGAAAAACATATGGTGTGAATTCTGGTTTTTGTTCTGTATGGACACCGCCTCTCCCATGCAAGGAGGGGTGTCTGGTGTATTTCTAACCGATCATTTCACA